>NZ_CP075324.1:0-7145 GCF_018454425.1 Acinetobacter sp. BHS4 | reverse complement strand
ATGAAAAGGTTATATTTTTAATTCAATAAGACGAGGCTATATCATAAACTCGCTTAATGCAAGGTAAACCTCGTTTTAATGCAAGGTAAACCTCGTTTTAATGCAAGGTAAACCTCGTTTTAATGCAAGGTAAACCTCGTTTTATAGTCTCTAAGAATTTTATAAATAAAGGCTTTCAGCATGTCTAAAAGCATTTAAAAGATTTAAAAATATTTAAAAGCTCAGATCATGAAAAATTGCCCTTGGTTTTCGCTTCGCTCAAACTCTATTGAACTTCGCTTTCGCTCAGTTCGTCGGGGCAATTTTTTGGTTAATACTTGCGTGACTTTAAGAAAAAGCAAAAGCAACTCGGAATTCGCTTCGCTCATGAGCTTTTTTTCTCGCTACGCTCGGTCCAGGAGCAAATTTCTGCATAAAAATTAAGCTTTCTTAGGCTAAAGAGGGCAAAAAAATGTTTTTCAGAGAGTCTAGACGCAAATTTTGATAGTTCGCTCGTAGACACTCGCTCTATGCAGCTATCTAAAGTCAAAACATCTCTTTACTTCACTCTCTTTTGCGTTTTTTGAGCTGTTTTCTGTTTTTCGCTATAAGATCTATGTTTTTTAGATAAAGGCTCTTAAATCGCATTTGAATGCTTTCTGTGAAGCTTTTCATAATTAAAGTTTTAGGTTGAAATTTTTAACCTGGATGAATGAACAAAAACTGATCTTTTTACGTTTTTATAAACCAGAAAATAAATACTTTTTTCCATGTAAAACCAAGCACCAGTCCTACGTCACTTTAGCCAATTTTCTAATCCAGAATCCGGCACATGCCGGGATTTTTTTGTCACACACCACGCATCTAAAGATGATAACCCTCAAACCTTTGCTAGATATGGTTTTTATAGGTTTTTTTATCATATAGAAACTGTTTCAAAAAAATGGATAAAAACTAATATAACTAGTTGTTTTTAAATAAAAAATAAACTTTCATTGAGTTTTTCAAAAAAATCCAATTTTTTGATTTAAAGTATTGAAATATAATGTAAAAACAACTTTCAAACCAAATTTCAGAATATATCTTAAAATTAAGGTTAATTTATTGAAATTATGAAAAAAATTGATGAAAGTTTAGATTTTTAAGTTTCAGAATTGTGTACAAAATTAATGGACTTTTTTATGCTAAAAATTTGATTTATATGATTATTGTTCTGTACATGGTGTTGTACAAAAATAAATACTATTTTGGGTCTAAGTGAATGAAAATTATAAAAAATAATATGTACACATGGATTATACAATAATGTACAAATTTTAGTGGCTAAATTAGGTATAAAGTATTGAAATTTATTAAAAATAAATATGTACAATCCAAGGTTACTTCTTATGTCAACAGAATTAGTCAATTCAGCCAATATCATCTCTTTTCCTAAGCCATGTGCCTTCTGTGAATCAACGGAACATGTACAACTTTTTGCTGGGCTGATGCTTTGCAGGAGTTGTCAGGAAAACATCAAAATTACCAATCCTGATCTGTTTGCTACCAATGATCAGATTCAACAAAAAGCCCAGGATTAACCTGGGCTTCGTATAAGGTGTATTATGTTAATAATATAAATTTTTAAAAGCATATTGATTTAATAATAGAAAAATTATCAGAGTAGGGCATGTGTAAAGTAAACGTTCGATTATTAACCAATAATGATTAAAGATTTATATCTTGTATGTGTTAATTTTATTAACATATATATACGAAATTAATAATGCCTTAAGTGAAATAGTATGCTAGGTAAAAATCATCATTTTTTAAAAAAATTTTCGATCAGTGATGCTGCTATAGCGTATAAAAAACCTCGCTCGACTATACTTAAATATATAAAAAGCGGAGATTTCGAACTTGACTACAATAAATTGATTGAATACAGTCAGTTAGTTAGAAAATTTGGTGAACTTACTTACCCTATACAGGACGAAAGAGAGCAACAAATCAAAAAACTAAAAGATGAAGTTATGCATTTAAAAAAACAACTTAACTTTTTTAAATATACTTCAATCTCAAACAAAAATAGACTATTAATTTCTCATAAACATTCCATTTAACATAATGTGCGTTATATGAAATTCAAAAAATGATACTATTTTTGTGATAATTAAATAAATTTTAGGTGAACATAAGTTAAATAGAGCTTATATCGGCCATATAATTTTAAGGTTCCCAGAATTTATCACCCTGAGTTTCATAAAATTTACTAATGAATTCTTGAAAAGTATTAGCAACAATGTACCAATCTTGTCTTTGATCTATAGGTAAGACAACAAAAATAGAGCCGTAATCATCACTATTAGGATCACATCGAACTAACAATAAGTCTGAATCTCCATAGAATTCTCCAATAATTAAGTCACTTTGAAGAGCGTCATTATTACGATTACTTTTATAAATTTTTGAAGCAAAAATTACTTCCTCAATAGAATATAATTTTAAGCCCCATTGTCCGTATTCTTGATCTTTAAATAGATCTGCACCATTAGATACTGTATAAAAATCCTCTAATACTTTTGGTAAAAGTACTTGGGGTATTTGTGGGTAAATTTTGCTTTTTAGGTTTAATGAACACTGCAAAGGAAAGGGACATTCCCTACCTCTCTGAATAGCTTTCTTAGGTTCAATCTCCCATTCATTATGTATTTTTTCTATAATTTCATGAACACTATTCATTTATTAGACTCTTAAAAAATCCTTAACTTTTACTAAAATTAATTTTCAGACTTATCCCACCAACTTTGAGCTAAATCAGTATTTTTAGGAATGCCTATACCATCACGATACATAGCGGAAAGACTTCGCATTGCTTTCTTATTACCTAACTTTGCAGCCTTTTCACGAAGTTCTAAAGCTTTCTTAATATTAACTTCTATTCCGCTATCTGCGCGAGTATATAGGTCAGCTAACTCAACCATTGATTCAGAATGACCATTTTCTGAAGCTTTCTGAAACCACTTAAAAGCTTTTTGGAAATGTTCTAAAGAATCGTTTTTGTCATCATCCTCTATTAATCTAGCATAGGTAACATATCCATCAGCTAACCAAAACATTGCTGCTACATTTCCATTTTCAGCTGATTTAATAGCCCAAATTTCAGCTTGATTTTCATCTGAATCAACACCATGACCATATAGATAAATCTCAGCTAATTCTAACTGGGCAGAAGTATCTCCACTTTCTGCTTTCGCTAATAAATCATTAGAAAAAACAGGTTCTGCAAATGTTTCCATTGAAAGGCAAACTCCTAAAGCCATAAAAATATTTACTAATTTATTCAATTCTTAACCTTTAAATTAAACTCTTAGGCTTGTATGTTTTTACATCATACCTAAAAGAAAACTCTAAAATTAGAGTATATTTTTAGTCCTATTTAACATAGAAACTCTTATGCGAATCTAGAAGGATTAAGCTATTTCGTAATATTTTAACCAATAAGCATTGTCAAAAATATCAATGTAATAGCTTGGCCTCTTACAATGTGAAAAATATTCACAGCATAAATCTCTAATAATTTCAATTTCTTCTAGGCTATCGGCAGCATTGACTAAAAATATAAATTTGTCTAAGTTAACAAGTAATTTAGTACTATTTTTCAAAGGTTTATTATTAGACATTGAACCCTATGTGTTTTCCTGTTGGAAGCTCTACATCAATACGAAGTTTTCCACCCATTGCTTCAACATACTTTTTCATCGTTGAAATTTTAAGATCATGACCACGATTTTCGATTGCTGATAATGACGGCTGTTTAATTCCAAGGGTTGCAGCTAGTTCTTTCTGGGAAATTTCTAACTCTTCTCGGATAAGGTGAAGCTGACTTTCTAAAAGTAATTCATCAGCCATTTTTTGAATACGAGCTTGACTCTCTGGAGAGCGACTAGCCAATAATTCTTGTAAGCTCTTAGCCATTAGATTGATCTCCTAAAGTTGAGAGATGAAGTGCGTATTGCTCATCTGCAATTGCTAGCATCTCTGTATAAAAACGCTTTTTATTACTCTTATCACCAATACACAGCACAATCGCTTGTCTTAGGGGATCGAATGCAAAAAATGCCCTTAACGGTTTACCACGATGCTGAACACGTAGTTCCTTCATATTGGTAAATTTAGAATCGTAGACGGTATCTACTAAAGGACGACCTAAACTAGGCCCTTGCTGTTGTAGAACAACCAATGCAGCTAAGACTTTCTCTTGTGTTGCTTCATCTTGCTGTTCAAGCCATTCATTAAACAGATCCGTTGTAATGACTGTCCACATATTACAATCACAATATAGATTACAGTCTATATATTAAATCTGATTGAATGACTTTGCAAATGGCAATAAAAAATCCCGACGTCATGTCGGGATTTTTCGGTATGGAGCGCATAGGTAGGGCTGACTACCTGATGGTCATGGTGCCTGACTGATTATTATTGTTGTTTTAAGTCATTGAACATCCTGTCCATATAGATCGATCATAAGAGCTTCATCGGGGGATAGATACAGACAATTTCGTGAAACGCTGTAAGCCAAAACGTACAAAAAATAATCAAAATTTATCCCAATGGTTATCCGCATAAATTGTGGATTCTTTTGGGTAAAAAAGGCTTACAAACTCTATGGAATTGGTATTTTTGATCATTTTTTAACCAATTTTATTGGCAAGAAGTATCAGAATTGAACATAAAAAAACCGATTTATTTCTAAATCGGTTGAACGAGATCGTTCCAGGGGTTTAACTCAATGTAAGTTGTTGATCTTAAAGTAAACTTAAAGGGCCATTTCGGATAACGCACATTATGTTAAATGGATTAAAATGGAGTCATTTATCTGAAAGGATTTTTAAGATATTCCTTCACCATAGAAATAATTAATAGTATACCAATCAAAACTAGAACTGCTATAAGAATCCAGAACATACAAACCACAAATATTAAACATTAATAATACAATAATAATATTTTTCTGAGCATTAAGTAACTCATATTTAGACTATTTTGCAAGTTTAGGCTTTTGTTAAGTTTTAATTAACAGTAAATTTTTTCTAATTGGTATAGAATTTAGAAGTAGCAAGCTATTTAATTGTTTCTTATGGAAAAAAAGTAAAGAATCTCTATCTGAGAAAAGATGAGCACAAATTTATTTTGCAATCAATATTCATTTGTAGGGCTAAGTATCAAAAGTGGACGAATGAAGAGATCAATGAAGTGATAGAGAAAACTATATATGAAGATAAAATTAGGGTGTATGAGATTTTATTGAGCTTGGCAAAAAAATTCTCGATCAGATGTCTTGCCTTATAGGAGGCATCCCAGTAGTGGGCTATATTTTGCAGCAGAACAAGCTGACAAAAAAATGTATGAGAATAAGCAAAAAATTAAATCAGCTTTAAAATTAGTTGCAGAAGCTATTTAAATTTTATATTAACTAAAAATTAACATAATACACCTTATACGAAATGTGTTATAATTTTCCTTAGAAATCAATGCTGTAGTTTCTAGTTTATAGCCCATCTTCCCCAAGGTGGGTTTTTTTTATGATTTTTCACGTTCCACGCTTATTTATTGAGCAATGTTCCACGGTTTTATTTAGCCTAAGTTAACCATATGGAAGAAAAAAACGACTCCAGAAGCCACGCTTTTTAGGCTCTGGTTCAACATGCTCTGGAACAGGAATGCGCTTATTCTCTGGAGTAGTCAATCCGTCATGTTTAGGATCATCAATATTAGGTTCTGGCTGTACTTGAGCTACATTCGCTTGCGACTGTTCTTGATCGGTAAACGTAGTCATATTGGCTTTTGGTGCTTCTAGTAAGCGCTGCATGGCCTCGATCTGATCTTGATAAAACGATTCACGTTCTAGTGATTGATTTTCTCTAAACAGTGCTTGATTTAACTGTTTTTCCAGTATGTCAACTTGACGTTTTAATAGGTCAACTTCTGTCAAGTTTTGACTGTTAATTGATTGACTTTGATTGACATTAGTATCTTTCTTTTGTGGTTCCCCAAAAACTCTTATGGCTTCTGCGAAGTCAATTAATCCATCAGATCCTTTAGATAAATTTCCTTTGTTTATATGGGCATATATGGCTTGTCGTGAATATCCGTAAAGCTTAGCCAACTCTGAAACTGACAGTTTTTTCATTATGTAAACCAGTTTTCAATTTGTGTTAATACTTGACTGTCAACTTTACAATGTCAATTGACATCATTTATTGAAAGCCAACTTTTCGAAGTAATGGAGTAAGTTCTTTTAATTTCTCCGGCTGTTTTAGCATATCTGCAATCCGTACAGCAAATTGTTCATAGCTTTCGGTGCCTTGTGAAAGTTTTCCCATTTCTGGAAGCTCTGACAATTTACTCGCAAATGAATAGCGTTGTGCATCTGTTAAAGTGATCGTTATATCTTCGCTTACACCTATACTTTTAGCTGACTTCGTTACTGATTTTTTTTGTTTAAAGCTAAATGAAAAACCTGTAATTGATCTACCAGTCTTATGCTGTTCAACTTTAACAGTAATGTCGGTATGTTCATTTACTTGCTTTAATGCAATGTCTAAGACATATTTTTTAAAGTCATACATTCGTTTGTATTCAGTATCGAGTACACCTATTTTTTGTCTGAAATCAGACAAAGTTATAAGAGGCGTTTTTCCTGTACTACGCCATGCAATCAATATCTCATATAACCGAACGGCATAAGCACTTGTTAAATTGCTTATTTGTTGTATTTCATACTTTGTAAATTGTTCTTCTAGTCTTGTAATTAAAGGCACGATAGCGGGAGCAAAAATAAGTCTAACAACCGCTTCATTATCAATATAAGCGACTTCACTCACCCATCTTGACTTGTGATTAATAATGTTGCCTTTTTCACTAAGACTTTGATAACTGAATTGTCTTGCAAATAGATCATCACAAGCATCTTTTAATGCCTGATAAGCCGTGTTTCGATGTACACCAAATTGATTGATGTAGCTTTCAGCATGAACTGTTAATGGATCATTAGCATTTATTCCCTTACCCGATTCCCTTGCTTCAACGATAGCTAGAAGAATTAACCGTTGCTCGACTAGATCAAGGTTATAACTGGCATTAATTAATGCATTATCTTTAACTATTAGTTCTGTTTTCAT